>NZ_JAHLJA010000149.1:0-35732 GCF_020496245.1 Pseudonocardia sp. ICBG601
CTCGTGCGGCGAGGACGACGACGTGACCCGCCCTCCCGGAACGCTCGACGCGGTGGCCGGTCTCGTCGAGGCACGCCGTGAGCTCGGTACGGAGGTCGTGCTGCGGATGCCCACGCGGTTGGCCGAGCCGGGCCCGCTGGCCCAGTTGGTCGTGCACCGCACGGTGCAGGAGGCGTTGGCCAATGCAAGCGTGCACGCACCGGGGGCGCCCTGCACGGTCGCGATCGGCCAGGAGAGCGATGGGTGGTTCACCGTGGTGGTGGCCAACGGCGTCCCGACCGGACCCGCCCCGGGACGTGGTTGGGGACTGGGGTTGGTGGGCATGACCGAACGGGCCGAACTCGTCGGCGCCGACCTGGACTACGGCCCGACACCAGAGGGCGGCTGGAGGATCCGACTGCGCGTTCCGCTCGTCGAGACGGTCGGTACGCTGCGCGCCGGCAGCGCGTCCCGGGAGAATTCTGCATGATCCGTGTCCTGATCGCCGACGACCAGCCGCTGGTTCGCACCGGCCTGGCAGCACTGCTCCGGGCCGAACCGGATGTCGATGTGGTCGGTGTTGCCCGCGACGGCGACGAGGCAGCGGCGATGGCCCACGAGCTGGTACCCGACGTGGCGTGCCTGGACATCCGTATGCCCGGGCGCAACGGAATCGAGGTGGCCCGCGAGCTGTGCTCGCCCCACGCCGACCCGCAGGTGCCGGTGCTCGTACTGACGACCTTCGACCTCGACGACTACGTGTTCGGGGCACTGGAGGCGGGCGCTTCCGGGTTCCTGCTCAAAGACTCCGAACCGGACGACATCGTGCACGCGATCCGTCAGGTCGCGGCCGGCCAGGGCACCATCGACCAGACCCTCACCCGCCGAATCCTGCGCGAGTTCGTGCACCGTCGGCGTCTACAGCCCGTGGCCGGCCGGCGGGCGGAGGATCTGTTGACCCCGCGCGAGCACGAGATCCTGCTGCTGCTGGCTCAGGGAATGTCCAATTACGACATCGCCGATGCGCTGGTCGTGGAAACGTCGACGGTGAAATCACACTTGGCCCGGATGCTACCCAAACTGGGCGTCAGCTCGCGGTTGCAAGCCGTGGTGTGGGCGTATCAGAACCACATCGTCGCCGTGCCCTGAGTGTGCGTTCTCGATCACCTCGGCGGCGGCGATCCGCTCCCGTTCGGTGTGCGAGCCGGGGCCGTGGGGCGAGGCTGGTCCCAGCCCGGCCGTCGCCGTGGGATGCCGTGATCGCAGTAGAGCCTCCGTCACCAGGCGACCGGGAGCTTCTCCAGCCCGAAGATCGCCCTGTGCCCGGCCCAGGCGACGTCGTCGCCGTCGTCGATCAGCCGCAGGTCCGGGAACCGGCGCAGCAGCGCCGGGAACGCGACCTTCATCTCCATCCGGGCCAGCGGGGCACCCAGGCAGTGGTGGATGCCGTGCCCGAAGGCGACGTGGTTGGTCGGGGGGCGGGTGATGTCGAGGTGTCCGGGTCGCTCGGTGATCTCGGGGTCGCGGTTCGCGGCGGGTAGATGGAACAGCACGAGTTCCCCCTTGCGGATCGTCGTGCCGCTGATCTCCACGTCGCGCGCGGCCAGGCGCGGCGAGCCGGAGTTGACGATCGACAGCCAGCGCAGCAGCTCCTCGACGGCTGCGGGCACGGCCTCGGGTTCGTCGCGGACGAGGGCGAGCTGCTCGGGGTGGCGCAGCAGCGCGAGGGTGCCGAGGCTGAGCATGTTGGAGGTGGTCTCGTGGCCGGCGACCAGGAGGAGGTTGGCGACGCCGACGAGCTCGGCGTCGGTGAGGGCGTCGGCGTGCTCGCGGATCAGCATGCCGATCAGGTCCTCGCCGGGGTCGCGGCGGGCGCGGTCGACGAGGTCCTGCATGTAGGCCAGCGCTTCGGCGGCGAGCGCGACTCGTTCCTGCTCACCGGTGGTCGTGTCGAGTTGGCGGGCGGTTCGGGTCTGAAACTCCTCCTGGTCGGCCGGTGGCACGCCGAGCAGCTCGCAGATGACCAGCGAGGGGATGGGTAGCGCGTAGTGGGTGACCAGGTCCGCGGGCGAGCCGGTGTGCTCGAGCGCGTCGAGGTGGTCGTCGACGATCTGCGCGATGCGCGGCTGGAGGCGGCGCATCCGGCGCACCGTGAACTCGGGGGTGAGCAGGCGGCGCAGTCGGGTGTGGTCGGGCGGGTCGAGCGAGAGGAGGTTTCCGCTGCGATCCCCGGAGAGCTGGCGGGGGTCGCGGCCCGGGGAGCCCTCCAGGTCGGCGGGGGTCCACCCGTTGCGGAAGGAGTCGGCGTCGCCGAGCATCCGGCGGACGTCGGCGTGGCGGGTCAGCATCCACGCCTGCGGGCCGAAGGGGGTCGGTACCCGGCGGAGGGGCTGGTCGCGCAGCGCCTCCGCTGCGGGGGCGGGTCCGAAGCCGGTGCGGCGCAGATCGAGCTCGGTGGTGGTCATGAGTGGTCCTCCCGGACGGAGTCGATGGCGGGGCGACGGGGGATCGCGGCGGTGATCGCGACGGCGACGAGTGCGGAGCCGGCTCCGAGCAGCATCACGACGAGGAACGCGGTCTCGGTCGGGACGGCGACGCCGCCCACGGTCGTCGTCATGCGGGCCAACAGCACACCCGCGACGGCACCGGCGGTGGACAGCCCGATGGCGCGCATCAGGTTGTTGAGGCTGTTGGCGGCCGCGGTCTGGGTGACCGGCACGGCTGCCATGACCAGCGCGGGCATGGCCCCGTAGGCGAGACCGACCCCGGAGCTGATGACGACCGAGCTGAGCACGAGCTGCCAGATCGCGGCGTGGAACGCCGCCCCCAGTCCGTACCCGGTGGCAACGACGACCGCGCCGACCATCAGTGTGGTCCGCGGCCCGCGGGCGGCACTGATCCGCGCCGACACCGGCGACATCGCCATCATGCAGAGTCCGCCGGGGGCCAGGACCAGCCCGGCGACCAGGATCGACTGCCCGAGCCCGTAGCCGGTCTCCTTCGGCAGCTGCAGCAGCTGCGGGAACACCAGCGACATCGCGAACATCGAGAAGCCGAACACGGCGGAGGCGATGTTGGTGAGCAGCAGCGGACGGCGCCGGCTGACCCGCAGGTCGATCAACGGTTCGGGGGTGCGCAGCTCGTGCAGGCAGAACAGTGCGAGTGCGAGGGCGGCGGCGCTGAGCAGCCACAGTGTCGGCGGTGCGGCCCAGCCCCAGCCGCCACCCTTGGACACGGCCAGCAGCAACGTGACCAGCGCGACCGAGAGCAGAAGGGCCCCGAGCAGGTCGAACCGGCCGCCGGTGCGCTGCGGCGACTCCGGCACCAGGCGGGCGACGAGGGTGATGACGACGGCTCCGAGCGCGGCGGCGGCCCAGAACAACGCGTGCCAGTCCGTGGCCTGCACGACCAGCGCCGACAGGGGCAGGCCCAGCGCGCCACCGACGCCGAGCGAGGCGCTCATCGTCGCGGTGCCCGACCCGACCCGCTCGGCCGGGAGCAGGTCGCGCATCAGGCTGATGCCGAGCGGGACGACACCCGCGGCCAGCCCTTGCAGCACCCGGCCCACGAGGAGCGGGACCAGCGTGGCGCTGAGCGCGGCGACGGTCGAGCCGATGACCAGCACCCCCAGGCACACCAGGAGCATGCGGCGCTTGCCGACCATGTCGGCGAGACGGCCCACGACGGGAACGGCGACGGCGCCCGCGAGCAGGGTTGCGGTGACGATCCAGGCGGTGTCGGCCGGATCGGCGCCGAGCAGCCGCGGGAACAGCGGGACCAACGGGATCACCACGGTCTGTTGCAGCGAGACCACGATGCCGGCCGCGGCGAGGACGGCGACCAACGCCGGGGCGCGTTCCCCGGGGACGGGCCCGGTCGGCGGGGAACCGGGCGTCGTGTCGGGACGAGTCATGTCACGAACGCTAAGTCAATCAGTTGACTGAAATCAAGTGCGGGTAGTTGACTGTCTGCGGAGAGGGAGGCGAGATGGACAGAGTGGACCGGCAACACGTGGACCGGGCGGGGGCGACCCGCAAACGCATCCTGGATGCGGCGGAGCGGCTCTTCGCCGAACACGGGGTGCGTGCGGTGTCCAACCGTGCCGTCGCCGAGGCGGCGGGGCAGGGCAACAACACCGTCGTCGGCTACCACTTCGGCACGAAGGCCGACCTCGTACGGGCGCTGGTCCGAAGGCACGCCGCTGCGATGGACGCGCGACGCGAGGCGATGGTGGCCGCGCTCGGTCCCGCACCGGGCGTGCGCGGCTGGGTGGACTGTCTGGTGCGCCCGGTCGCCGAGCACCTGGCCGAGCAGCGGGTGCCGACCTGGTACGCCCGGTTCGGAGCGCAGGTCATGACCGATCCCGAGTTCCGCGAGGTCATGGTGGGGGAGTCGCTCGGGTCCCGGTCGCTGACCACCGTCCTCGACGGACTGAACAGCGCGCTGCCGACGCTCCCGCCCGATGTGCGGCTCGAGCGCGGCGACATCTGCCGTCAACTGCTGGTGCACCACTTCGCGGAGCGGGAGCGGGCGCTGGCCGACGGACTGCCCACGCCGCGGTCGTCATGGGACGAGGCTGCGGACGGTCTCGTCGACGCCTTGGTGGGGATCTGGAGGGCGCCGGTGAGCAACACGATGCGGGCCGACTAGCCACGCACATGCGGCACCCGTCTGATCCCGGCCGTCGCCGGTGACGTTCCCGGACGGGTCGCGGTGCGCCGTGACCGGGTAGGGCTGCCGCCCGCGCGTGTGGACGACGGCACTGACCGTCCTCGCCTCAGAGTGCGGCGAGTCGCTTCTCGATGTGCCGTGCCTGCACCGGTGTGAGGTCGGCGACGGGGCGTCGCGGTGAGCCGACGGGGTGGCCCAGCGAGGCCAGCGCGCTCTTGATCGCGGGCATGAACGGTACCGAGATGAGCGCGTCGATCACCGGGTACACGTGCTTCCACGCCGCGAGGGCCCGGTCGTGGTCGCCGTGGCGCACCGCCCGGTAGACCGCGACGATCTCGGCCGGTACGACGTTCGCGGCGCCCGCGAGGACACCGGCCGCGCCCTCCACCAGCGAGGCGTGGATCAGGCTGTCCCAGCCGACGAACGTGGCGACGTGGTCGGCGTGGTGGTGGATGAGCTGCAGCGCCTGCTCCATGTTCGCGCTGGAGTCCTTAACGTAGCGGATGGTGTCGATCTCGCGAGCGAGAGTGCCGACGGTGTCGGGGTCGAGGTTGACTCCGGTGGCCGCGGGGATGTTGTAGAGCATGACGGGCAGATCCGTCGCCCCGGCGACCTCGCGCAGGTAGTCGACGGTCTCGGGCACGGTCAGCGGCTCGTAGTAGGGCGTCACGAGCATGGCGACGTCGGCGCCGGAGATCCGGGCCTCGTCGGTCAGCCGGATCGCCTCCGCGGTGCTGGTGGCGCCGGTCTGGGCGACCACGGGTACCCGACCCGCGGTGTGCTCCACGACGGTGTCGACGACGAGGCGTCGCTCGTCGGTGCTCAGCGCGGCGAACTCGCCGGTGGAGCCGCAGGCCACGAGGCCGTCGACACCCCCGTCGATCGAGCGGTCGACGAGGAACCGGAGTGCGTCGACGTCGACGGCGCCGTCGGCGTCGAAAGGGGTGGCGAGCGCGGTGAGGACGCCCTGCAGGTGCTGGGTCATGTCGATTTCTCCTGACGGTGGACGGTGTGGACGGATGCCGGTGGTCGGTCTCAGGACGCGACGGCGGAGGCGACGACCGGCGCCTCCGCACGGCGTCCGCCGCGGGTCTGACGTTCGGTCGCGAGGACGCCGGCGGCCTCCTGCGCGGCGGTGAAGCCGGAGGAGACGGCGGTCTCGGTGTAGAGCGTGCCGAGGTAGTCGCCGGCCAGGAACACGCGTTCGGCCGGTCGGGTGAGGGCCGCTTGCAGGGCACCGCGCCCCGGGAAGCAGTACGGGGCTCCGGTGGGCCAGCGCTGGACGTGGGCCTCGGAGATGACGTCCGCGGAGCCGGGCAGCACCTGATCGAGATCGCGGGTGTAGATGTCGAGGATCTCGTCGTCGGACCGGTCGAGGAGGGTGCGGGCCAGGCCGGCGGGGGAGAACGTCATCAGGCTGCCGCCCGGCCGGCGGTGGGTGGTCTCGGCGCCGCGGGCGATGTTGCCCATGTTGAGGGCGACGTTGAACGACCGCTTGGGTGTGGCGATTCCGTAGGCACCGTCCCACGGGCGAGGACCGGTCTCGTCGGTCAGGAACGCGGCGCTGACGTAGGGCCCGTAGACGATCTTCGACAGCGCCTCTCGAACGTCACCGGGCAGGTCCACGCCGACGCGGTGCGCGACCGGTGCGGGCGCGGCGAGGACGACGGTGCGGCCCTCGACCTCGTGGTCGACCCCGTCGCAGGTGTAGCGGACGACGACCGATTCGCGGCGGTGCACGACCTCTTGGACGTGGGCGCCGAGTCGGATCCGGTCACGCATCGACGCGGCGATGGTCTCGGTGAGCACGGACGGGCCGCCGGAGATGCTGCGGTCCAGGCCCTGGCCGATGTTCCAGACCAGGCTGAAGTAGCCGATCCCGGCGCCGGCGGCCAGCTCGTCGGGGTCGGCGGCCGAACGCGTGACGGTGGGCCGGAACAGGGCCTCGGCGTCCTCGGGCAATGAGCCGGTGTACTCGGCGAAGGTCCGGTCGTTCTCGAAGGCGTAGATGCGCTCCTGCCGGGCCCGGGGGCTCTCGCCGGGGCGGACGGAGACTGCGCGGGCGTAGCGCAGGACGTCGAGACCGACCCTGGCGCCGGCACGGACCAGGGCGATCCGTGACGCGATCGACATCGGGATGCGCACCGGGTAGCTCTCGACCCGGCCCTTGAGCAGGAGCTTGCCGTTCATCGCGAGCCCCGTGAGCGAACCCGGCACTTTCACCGAGCCGACACCGGTCTCGCCCAGCAGGGCCGCGGTCGCGGTGTTCGCCCCGGCGAAGACGTGCCCACCCCAGTTGAGGAAGTACGGTCCACGCCGTTCCGAGCGGATCCGCCCCCCAACCCTGTCGCCGGACTCCAGCACCACGGTGTCCCAGTGGCGCAGGCGCCAGGCCGCCGCCAGACCGGACAAGCCGGCTCCGACGATCACTACGTCCTTCACGTCGTACTCCTCGTGTGCTGTTACGGGCGGAACGGTTCTCGCGGTGCGGGGGTTCGAACTGGCCCCGGGGGACCGGGTCGACCGGGTCAGGACGACGGTGCGTCGGAGGAGCTGACCGCGGACCGTGCCCGGGAGTCCGCGGCGCCGAGCGCGGCCGCCTCGCCCAGACCGAGGTCGCGGGTCTCGGGTGCCCAGAGCCAGGACACGACCAGCCCCAGCAGCGTGATCACCGCACCGATGAGCATCGTGGGGCCGATCCCGAGACCGGACAGCGACAGCGGGACGAGGAACGTCCCGACAGCTGCTCCGATCCGCGACAGCGACGAGGCCAGACCCACCGCGGCGCCTCGGATCTCGGTCGGGAACAGCTCGTTCGGGTAGATCCACTGGAGGATCTGGGAGCCACCGATGAACACGGCGTAGGCGACGAACAGACCCATGACCACAAGGGTGGGGGCGTCCGGGAAGATGCCGAGCAGCAGCATCGCCAGGCCGGCCCACAGGAAGCTGTGGATGATCAGCGACCGGCGGCCCATCCGGTTCACCAGAAGCAACGAGACCACGCAGCCGACCATGAACATCACGGTGATGACGGCCGCGCCGATCGTGTCCGCGCCCTCCTCCAGGCTCAGTGCCCCGAGGATCTTCGGGCCGAACGCGTAGATGGCGAACAGCGGGACGATCGAGCACGTCCAGAACAGCGTGATGAACAGCATCCGCTTGCCGTAGCCGGCCCGGAGCAGGGCACCGATCCGCAGGTTCTCCTGGACCTCGGGCTCGATGTCGTCGACCGAGGCGTCCGGGCCGAAGACCTTCTTCATGACGGCCGTGGCCTCCTCGGTGCGCCCCTTCTTCAGCAGCCACCGCGGCGACTCCGGCGTGCCGATCCGGCAGAGCACGATGATCAGGCCCGGGAGCGCGGCGCTCGCGAGCATCCAGCGCCAGCCGTCCTCGTGGGCCAGCAGCAGCTCGCCGACCAGGTAGGCCGCGGCCGCCCCGACGAACCACATGGTGACGAACGCGCCCAGCAGCGGACCGCGGTACTTCCGCGGCGAGAACTCCGCGAGCAGGGACGTGGCGATCGGGTAGTCGGCGCCGACGGCGACGCCGACGAGCAGCCTCATGACGATCAGCCAGAACGCGTCGGTGACGAAGAACTGCAGGGCCGAGAAGACGATGATCGCGATGAGGTCGATCGTGAACAGCAGATGCCGTCCGAAGATATCGGTCAGCCACCCGCCGACGAACGCCCCGAGGAAGATGCCGATCAGCGCGGCGGCACCGACCAGACCCTCCTCGGACGGGGTGAGGCCCAGCGTCGGTGAAGCCTGGACGAGGGCGACACCGATGATCGACAGCACGTAGCCGTCGAGGAACGGTCCGCCCGACGAGAACAGCGCAAGCTTCTTGTGGAAGCGGGACAACGGCGCGTCTTCGAGCACATTGTGGGACATCGGGACTCCGGATTCGGGTGCCGTGCCGCGACTGTGCGGCAACGCTCCGCGTGGCCAGCGGCGCGTACCGACGACGGTGTCAGCGAGAGCGCGGTGGCGGCTTCCGGCCACCGTCCGAACCTCGGACCCTTCACTCCGACACGGTGTCGGATGCAGCTCTATGAACTGATGATCCGTCTCACCGCGCCGCCGTCGCCTACCGTTGACCCCTCTGCTGGGGGCGCATACCTTCGGACGCTCGAACGCCGACGCACCGATGTGACCGGGGGACTGACGTGACCACCGACCTTGCGGTCGTCACCCGCGGCCCCGTCCGCCGGTGACGGCCCCGCGAGCCCGGGGACCGGGAGGCCCGGACCTGCCGACCGGGGCGGTGGCCGACGGCCTCCAGCAGGTCGTCGACGCGCTCGCGGCGAGATTGGGCCGGTCGGTCGCGGTCGACGACGGCCGGGGCCGTCTGGTCGCCGTCAGCCGGCACTTCGGTGACGAGGACGACATGCGTGTCCACGCACTCATCCAGCGCGAGTCGGACCCGCGGGTCATGGCGCACTTCCGCGCCCATGGCATCTACGACTGGCGTGCGCCGGGACGGACCCCGGCGGCTCCGGACTTCGGCTTCAAAGCCCGTGTCGTCTGTCCCGCGCGGGCGCACGGCATCCCCTTCGGCCACCTGTTCCTCATCGACGACGGAGTGCAGGAGTGGGAGGTCGACCTCGCCGCGGCGGCCGCCGCCGAGGTCGGGCTGCTGATGTACCGGCGGCTGGTGATCCACGAGCAGGACGGCCGGCGGCGTGGGGAGCTCGTCCGTGACCTCGTCGCGCCCGCCGCCGCTACGCGTGCCCTCGCCCGCACTGCGCTGGGTGCCGAGCTCGGCGTCGAGGGGACCGCGCCGGTCGTCACGCTGGTGGTCGACGTTGCCGAGGCCGGGCACGAGACGGACGTGTGTGAGTCGGGTCTGGCCGCGGGAGTGGAGCGGGCCGCCCGCGACCACGGGATCTCACGCCCCCTGCTGTCCGTGGTGGCGACCAGGGCCGTCCTCGTCCTGACCGGCGAGGCGACCATGACGGGGACGCCCCGCTCCGTGGCCACCCAGGCGGTCGCGGAGGCGGCGAGGCTCTGCCGGAGCCGGGTCGTCGCGGGCCTCGGGAGATCCGGTGTGGGGACCGATGCCACCGTCGACTCCTACGACGTCGCCCTGCTGACCGTGCGCGCGGCGACAATGCTCCCCGCACTCGGCGACATCGTCGGCGAGGACGACCTGGGGGTCTTCGCCGTCCTGCTGCGCCTACCCGACGACGAACTCCGACCGTCGCTGTATCCGGGTCCGCTGCGCAATCTGCTCGCCCACGAGTCGGGGCCCGGCCTGGCGGAGACGCTGGAGGTCTACCTCGACGAGGGCTGCGAGGCGACCCGGACCGCCGCGCGCCTACAGATCCACCGATCGACGCTGTACTACCGACTCGGGCGGATCGAGTCGTTGTCCGGGGTCTCGATGCAGGACGGGAACGGGCGGTTGGCGCTGCACATGGGCACCAAGCTGCGACGCATCGTCGAGGCCCGCAGCGGCGGGCGGACCTGAGACCGACACCCGTCCCGACGGCTCGTCCGTACCGTGAGACGGGATGCGTGGGCGCGCGGAGCTCCCCGGTCCGGAACGGGAAACTCCGGATGATCGTCCGGCGTCCGACCTGGATCTGATCGAGCAGCTGCGGCGGAGCCAGAGCCAGAGCCAGCATGTTCACGAATGGTCATGGCCGTCGCACGTGCGGTGGAGCTGGGCGCCTGCGGTGGCAGGAGATCAGCAGGACACCGAACGGTACCCGCCGCCGGGTCTACCAGGATCAGCGTGCCGTGGGCACAACGGGCGACGACGAGTCCGCCGTCGGTCACCACCAGGGTCGATGATCAAACGCGCGCACGGCAGTGTCCACAGCGTCGCGCAGATGGCTAGGACCCCGACGCGGACGGGTCCGATCCCACGAACCGGGACCAGCAACTCGTCGCCCAGGAGTGCCACCCGCGCTCCACGACCCGGTGCGACCGGGCGGCGCTGCGATCAGGTGGGCGGAGCGGCACTCCCAGATCTCGATCATGCGCCCCTCGGTCGCCGTGTCGCGCGGCCCGCCCTCCGCCGGGCCCGCGGTCACCCCGGAGAGGAAGAGCTGTTTGCCGACCTGTTGGCCCTGGTCGACGGTCACGCCGAGGGCCAGCGGCGGCCGATTCGGCATTCGAACGACAGCGATCTGTCCGATCGGCGATGAGCGGCGTGAAGACTCATTGACCGGTTGGCTGGAGCAATCGTGGAGCAAGGCCCCTGCACGGGGCTGAATCCAACGACATCAAACCGCACCGTAACGCACCACCTGGCCTGCAAGGACGTGCGTTTCCCCTGGTCAGGGTCACCGTGAAAAGACCCTGGGGGTCAAGGGGTCGCAGGTTCAAATCCTGTCGTCCCGACGGTCGAACTGGGGCGGTTTCTCCTGTCGGAGGGGCCGCCCTTTTCGCTGTCTGCCTGGGGATACTCAGTACTTCGATACTCACAACGGTGATCTTCGGGTGCGATCGCCTACGGGGTCATTCCATGATCGAACCCCCGTTGTGTGCGCCCTGTGTGTGCGAGGGGTATTCGGTATGTGCGCCGAACGCCTCGCGGGCCCGCGCCGCAGCACGCGCCTCGGCCTCGGCCGCGTCGAGCGCGTCCTGCATCGCGTCCACGGCCTCCCCGGTTACGTCGGCGGTCAGGTAGGAGCACACGTCCGAGGTGATCGAGACGGCGCTGTAGCGCAGGGTCTGGCTCACGATCGGCAGGAGGACTCCCTCCCCCCCCCGCGATCATCATTGACGTCGCGAGGTGCCGCAGTTCATGCACCCGCACCCGGGGGAGTCCCGCCGCGTCGGTGAGCGCCCGGAACTTCCGCAGTACGTACTCCGGGCGCAGCGGCGCGCCGTTCTCCCGGGCGAACACCAGGTCGTGACCGGCAGAGGCCTCGCCCCATCGCGCCCGGTCGCGGTCGTGCCGTTCACGCTGACGCCGCAGCGCCTCTACAGCCCGCGCGCGTTGCGCCGGGCCGCCCCGAGGGTTCCTCCCGCGCGGGCGTGGATCGTCGAGGCCTTGTCGTCGGTGAGGAGCGGGCCCGGCTGGCCCGGACCCTGGGCGCGCACGTGTTCGCCGAGCGGGCCCGCCGCGGGTGGACCCAGGCCCGGCTCTCCGAGCTGTCGGGTGTGGGGGTCGGGCTGATCGCTGACCTGGAGAACAGGCGGGCGCGTCCGTCGGATCGGACGACGGCCCGGCTGGCCGCGGCGTTCGCCTCGGACGGCGACGACCTGGCCCGCGCGGTTGAGGGCCCGTCCGTCGCCATCCACACACGGCGTAGTCAACCAGTGCCAGACCGGATCGCCAGATCAGTACGGTCGCCGGATGATCCTCGCCGCCGAGGCCGCCACCTCCGCCACCTCCGCCACCTCCGCCACCACACCCCTGTGGGTCACGGTCCTGACTCCGACCCTGACGCTCGTCGGTGTCCTGTGGACCCAGCGTGCGGCGGACCGTCGGGCCGATCGCGACGCCGAGCGTCGTATCGAGCATGAGCGCGAGCGTGCCCTTGTAGAGCGAGTCCACGTTCTGTACGCGGACCTGCTGAGAAAGCCATGGAGCTTCTCGAATCCGCTTCTGAGGGCATTGGCAGCTTCAATCGGACCTACATTGACTTCGTTGCCCTCCAGATTCAGGCCCAAGCGCTCGGTGAACCGTCTGTTGCTTCGATGGCAGGGGTCTTCTTCTCGAAGACCAACGAGCTGGATGAAGCTCGTCGTTCTGTCGATCATGGAAAGCTGCCGCCTGCCTGGGAGGCTGCTCTCGATTCGGCAGTAGACCACCAAACTGCCCTTATCGAGGTTATCCGGCGAGAGCTGGCGGTCCGTCCTACCCGTCTTGCCCGTTGAGCTTGTCGATAAACGAGCCGAACGAGTCCATGTCGTACTCGCGCCTGGCATCGAACCTGCACCCCGGACCGATGGCAACCCTCCATCGAACCCCGGCACGTCGACGGTCGTCGTCGACGTGCCGGAGAACGCGCCCGGCGCCCGTGACCCCTCGTCAGGGCGCGGGCACCGTGCCCTGACGACCCCCGGCGGAGGCCCCGGAGGTGGCGGTGACCATCTCGACGTGCCGGGTGTCGGGCAGGCCGAGCGTGCACAGCGCACTGACCAGGGCCAGGAACGCCAGGTAGAAGCCGATGGCCATGCTCCCGTAGGACGCGACGAGCGCGGTGGCGACCAGCGGTGTCACCGCGCCGCCCAGCACCCCGGCGAGGTTGTAGGCCAGTCCTGCTCCGGTGTAGCGGTACTGCGCGCTGAACAGCTCGGGGAGCATCGCCCCGACCGGCCCGTAGGCGAATCCGACCACCCCGAGCACCAGGCACATCCCGAGCCCGAACGACCAGACGGTGCCGATGTCGAGAACGGGGAAGGCGATCAGCCCGACGACCACGGAGGCGAGGTTCCCGGTGAGCACGAGTCGCCTGCGCCCTCGCCGGTCCGAGGCCACCGCACCGATGATCGTGGTGACGGCGAAGACGGCACCGCCGATGATGCCCAGTGCGAGCACCGTCGTCCGCGGGTGCTCCAGCACCGCGGTCCCGTACGTGGTCAGGTAGGTCACGCCGATGTAGAAGAACGCGAAGACGGTCGTCGTGACGAACGCGCCGAGGAACACCTCACGCGGCTGGCGGGTGACCGCCTCGAGGACCGGCAGCTTCGCCACCGAGCCGGACGCCTTCGTCGCCTCGAACGCGTCCGACTCCTCGATTCGGAGCCGGACGAACAGTCCCACCCCGATCAGCAGGGCGCTCCCGATGAAGGGCAGACGCCAGCCCCAGGCGAGGAACGCCTCGTCCGACATGGTCAGTGCGGTGACCAGGAAGGTGGCGCTGGCGAGGGAGAACGCGACCGACGGCCCCAGCTGGGGGTACAGCGCGTACTTCCCGCGCTGGGCCTTGGGGGCGTTCTCCGCGGTGAGCAGCGTCGCCCCCGCCCACTCGCCGCCGACCGCGAGGCCCTACAGGATCCGCAGGACCACCAGCAGGATCGGTGCGAGGGCGCCGATCGCGCCGGTCGAGGGCAGCAGCCCGATCGCGACGGTCGACGCCCCCATGAGCAGCAACGTCGTGACCAGGGTGCGCTTGCGACCGATCCGGTCGCCGAAGTGTCCGAACAGGACCGACCCGAACGGTCGGGCGACGAACGCGACGCCGAAGGTGGCCAGTGCCAGCAGGGTTCCCTCGGCCGCCCCCAGCTCGGGGAAGAAGACCTTGTTGAACACCAGCGCCGCGGCGGTGCCGTAGATGAAGAAGTCGTAGAACTCGATCACGGTGCCGGTCATGCTCGCGAAGGCGACACGGCTCATCGGGTTGCGCTGCGTCGCGCCGGTGGAGGTCATGGTCTGGGCTCCGTAGGGATCGTCACCGCGTGGAGGTCACCGTGGTCGGCGTGGGCCGGGACGGTCGCGAGCTGCTCTCCGGAGCCGAGCTCGTCGATCGCGATCCGGCGCATGCGGAACTTCTGGATCTTTCCGCTCGCGGTGGTGGGGAAGGAGTCGGTCAGGCGCCACAGCGCCGGGATCTTGGACCGGCTGATGCGGCCCGTGCAGAACTCGACGAGCTCGGATACGGCGGGTTCGGAGCCGGGGTTCGGCCGGACCCAGGCCATGACCTGCTCCCCGTAGTAGTCGTGCGGGACGCCGATCACCTGGGCGTCGCTGACCCCCGGATGGCCGCGCAGTACCTCCTCGATCTCGCCGGGGTGGATGTTCTCCCCGCCGCGGATGATGACGTCCTTGATCCGTCCCACCACGGTCACGACCCCCCGCTCGTCCATGACGGCCAGGTCGCCGGTGCGCATCCAGCCCGCCGGATCGATCGCCTCGGCGGTCGCCGCGTCGTCCGCCCAGTAGCCGCGCATGACGCCGTAGCCGCGGGTGTACTGCTCGCCGGGTGTCCCGACGGGCACGACCCGGCCGGTGGCGGGGTCGACGATCGTGACCTCGACGTGCGGGGTCGGCCGTCCGACGGTGTGGTCCCGCACGTCCGGCGGGTCCTCGGGCAGCGTCTGGGTGGAGATCGGCGAGGTCTCGGTCATGCCGCACACGGTGGACAGCCGCGGGACGTGCAGCCGGTCGCGGATCGAGGCCAGCAGCTCCGGCGGGCACGGTGCGCCCCCGATCAGCCCGCCACGCAGCGAGCCGACGTCCGAGCCGGCCAGGTCCGGGTGTTCGAGCAGCGCGCGGAACATGGTCGGCACGCCGTAGACGGCCGTGCACCGCTCGGCGACGATGCTCCGCAGGGTCCGCCGGGCGTCGAAGGGCCCCCCGGGCAGGACCAGCGTCGCACCGTGCGAGCCAGCACCCAGCGTGCCGAGCACCATCCCGAAACAGTGGAACAGCGGTACCGGCACACAGATCCGGTCCTGCTCGGAGAACCCGGCCTGCGCACCGACGAGGTGGCCGTTGTTGAGCAGGTTGTGGTGGGTCAGGGTGGCGCCCTTGGGCCGGCCGGTCGTGCCCGAGGTGAACTGGATCGCCACCGGGTCGCCGGGATCGACCCGCCGCTCGGCCTCCGCGACCCCGGTGGGCTCCGCGGCGTCGAACTCGGCCCAGTCCCGCTCGAAGGTCACCGCACCCTGCAGCTCGGGGCAGGTCGTCGCGACGTCGGCGACCAGCTCGGCGCAGTCGGTCCCGCGGTACCGCGCGGCGTGGAAGAGCAACCGGGTGCCCGAGTGCCGCAGCGCCTGGCCGAGCTCGGCCCGCTCGTAGGTCGGGTTCAGCGCGACGAGTACCGCGCCGATGCGCGCCGCCGCGTACTGCAGGACGACCCACTCGTGGCGGTTCGCCGCCCACACCCCGACCC
Organism: Pseudonocardia sp. ICBG601; assembly: GCF_020496245.1. Taxonomy (NCBI): domain Bacteria; kingdom Bacillati; phylum Actinomycetota; class Actinomycetes; order Pseudonocardiales; family Pseudonocardiaceae; genus Pseudonocardia; species Pseudonocardia sp. ICBG601. The sequence continues at coordinate 15,449 of NZ_JAHLJA010000149.1, forward strand.
GGTCGCCGTGGCCGATGCCGCGGGCGTTCGGCGGCCCGCGGACCGATCGGGACCGTCAGTACGCGATGAAGAGGATCTCGTCGCGGCTGTACTCGTGGCCGGGGTGGAACTCGGCGAGATGTTCCTGGGTCAGGCGGACCAGGTCGTCCTCGTCGGTACCGGTGATCCGGGCCCCGCAGGGGCAGGTCAGGTTTCGCTTCATGGTCGTCCCATCGTGACGTGACATCGGTCCACCGCGGATGCCGGCGGACGCCCGATCCCGGTCCGGGCGCCTCGCCCGGGGGAGCGGACGCCGGTTCCACCGGGTGTCCACGGTGCACCCTGCTCAGCTGTCGGCGCCACCGGGCGCCGGGGAGAGCCGCGCGTAGCGCGACCGGTGGTCGTCGGCGGTGCCGAACTCGCGTTCGACGACGGTCAGCCGGGTGAAGTGATGGCCGATGGCGAGCTCCTGGGTCATCCCCATCCCACCGTGGAGCTGGACCGCGTTCTGACCGACGAAGCGTGCCGCCCGGGCGACGGTGACCTTCGCCGCGGACACCGCGCGGGCGCGCTCGGCGGGCGGTGCTTCCAGGCGCAGCGTGGCGAGGTAGGTCGCCGACACCGCCTGTTCGAGCTCGAGGTACATGTCGACCATGCGGTGCTGCAGGGCCTGGAACGAGCCGATCGGCTGACCGAACTGGCGGCGTTCCTTGGTGTAGGCGACGGTGTCGGCCAGCACCGTCCGCAGGGAGCCGACGGCCTCCGCGCAGACGGCCGCGACCGCCTCGTCCAGCGCGGGGGACAGCACGGTCCAGCCCTGTCCCTCGTCGCCGAGCAGCGCATCGGGCGGGAGCCGGACGCCGTCGAGCTCGAGGTCGGCCGCGTGCCGGTCGTCGATCGTGCGGTAGGGGTGCACGCGCATCCCGGCCGGCGGCGCGGCCGCGTCGAACGGTACGGCGAACAGGGAGATGCCGTCCTCGTCGCGACGGTCCCCGGCGGTGCGGGCGCTCAGCAGCAGGTGCGTGGCGTGCGGTGCGCCGACGACGACGGCCTTGGCCCCGTCCAGCACCCAGTCCCCGCCGTCGCGGCGGGCGGTCATCGTGACGTCGTGCGCGGTGTGGCCCGATCCCGGTTCGAGCAGGGCGGGCGCGATCCGGGCCCCGCCCGAGGCGAGGGCCGTGAGGAGCGGAGCGGCGTCCACCCGCCGGAGCACGCCGCCGCCGAGCACCACGCTCTCCACGTAGGGCTCCAGGACCCGGGCCCGGCCCAGCTCCTCGGCGATGACCATCGTCTCGACCGGGCCGCCGCCGGAGCCGCCCACGCTCTCGGGCAGCGCCGCGCCGAGGATGCCCAGCTCGTCGGCGAAGGCCCGCCACAGCTCGGGCCGGTGACCGGCGTCGGAGCCGAGGGCCGTGCGGCTGGTCGCGATGTCGTGCCGGTCGGCGAGGAAGCCGGCGAGCGCGTCGCGCAGCAGGGTCTGCTCCGCGGTGAGGGTGAAGTCCATCAGAGTCCCAGAGCTGCCTTCGCGATGATGTTCCGCTGGATCTCGTTGCTGCCGGCGTAGATGGAGCCGGCCCGGTCGTTCAGGTAGCGCAGCGGCGCGACCGCCTGCCAGGCCTCGCCCCCGACGTAGCCGTCGGCCGGTGGTGCGAATTCGGAGACCGCGCCGCCCGGGCTGGTCGCGTGCGGCTGGTAGGCCCGGCCCCGTGGCCCGGCCGCCTCCAGCAGCAGCTCGGTGAGGGTCTGGCTCAGCTCCGTCGCCAGGATCTTCAGCATCGACGAGGCCGTGCCCGGGTTGCCGCCCGCGGCCACGGTCGACAGCACCCGGAACTCCAGGACCTCGAGCACGTCGATCCGGATGCGGGCGTCCGCCAGCCTGTCGGCGAACACCGGCGAGTCGATCAGCGGTCGCCCGTCGGCACCGGGCTGGGTGCTCGCCGCGCGGGCCACCTGCTCGGCCATGACCTGCAGGCCGGGCGCGGCGGCCACCCCGCCGCGCTCGAACTCGAGCAGGTACTTCGCCACCGTCCAGCCGTCGTCGATGCGGCCGATCACGTTGGTCTTGGGCACCCGGACCCGGTCGAAGAACTCCTGGTTCTGCACGACCTCCCCCGAGGTCATGACGAGCGGGCGGACCTCGATGCCCGGCGAGGTCATGTCGATCAGGAGGAAGGTGATGCCCTGCTGCTTTCTGCCAGTACGGCTGGTCCGCACCAGGCAGAACATCCAGTTGGCCTCGTGCGCGTGCGTGGTCCAGATCTTGCTCCCGCTGCACACGAGGTGGTCGCCGTCGTCCTCGGCCGTCATCGACAACGAGGCCAGGTCGGAGCCCGACTCGGGCTCGGAGTAGCCCTGGCAGAAGAAGATCTCGCCGCTGAGGATCCGCGGCAGGAAGTATGCCTTCTGCTCCGGGGTCCCGAACTCGACGAGCACGTGGGCCACCTGGGAGATCCCCATCGGTGACAGGGGCGGCGCCCCGGCGAGCACGGACTCGCGGGTGAACAGGTAGTGCTGGGCGACCGACCAGTCGCAGCCGCCGTGCTCGACCGGCCACGCCGGGGCGGCCCAGCCGCGTTCGTGCAGGATCGCCTGCCACCTCATGCTCGCATCGTGATCGGCGTACACGCTGGTCATCAGGCTGCCGGCGCGCCGCAGGTCCGGTGTGAGCCGCTCGTCGAGGAACGCCCGGACCTCGTCCCGGAACGCCAGATCCTCCTCCGACCACCGAAGATCCATGTCTGTGCCACTCCCGCCGCCGTGCCGTCGGCCGGAAGCTAACACGTGTGGACAACGCTCACCTAATGCCAATAGGCTGCGGCTCGTTCGCGGTGACGGGGCCGTGGTCGAACCGGACCCCGGCCGTCCCCCCCCCGGCATGAGGGAGCACTTCCATGGGCAGGCTCGACGGCAAGGTCGTGTTCATCACCGGAGCGGCACGGGGGCAGGGACGGTCCCACGCCGTCCGGTTCGCGGAGGAGGGGGCCGCGGTCGTCGCGGTCGACATCTGCGAGCAGATCCCGACCGTCTTCTACCCGATGGCCACCAAGGACGACCTCGACGAGACCGTCTCGCTCGTCGAGGCCGTGGGTGGCCGGATCGTCGCCCGCGTCGCCGACGTCCGTGACCGCGCGGCACTCCAGGACGCCCACGACGCGGGTGTGCAGGAGTTCGGCCACATCGACACCGTCCTGCCGAACGCCGGGATCATGCCGGTGATCAACGAGGGCGAGCAGCGTCAGGCCTGGTTCGACGGGATCGACACCCTGCTCACCGGGGTCTGGCACACCATGGAGGTCTGCCTGCCGGGGATGGTCGAGCGGGGCCGCGGCGGTTCGGTCCAGATCACCAGCTCCGCGGCCGGGCTCTCCGCGATCGGGCTGAGCACGGTCCCCGGGCAGGCCGCCTACTCGGCCGCGAAGCACGGCGTCGTCGGGCTGATGCGGCTCTACGCGTCCCAGCTGGCGAAGCACTCGATCCGGGTGAACACGGTGCACCCCACCGGCGTGAACACCCCGATGGTCGTCAACGAGCCCTACGGCGCGTTCACGGAGGCGTTCCCCGAGATCGCGGGCAGCCCGAACTACCAGAACCCCATGCCGGTCCCCCTCGTCGAGCCGGTCGACATCAGCAATGCGCTGGTCTACCTGGCCTCGGACGAGGGCCGGTACGTGACCGGGGTGACCTTCCCGGTCGACGCCGGCTACCTGAACCGCTGAAGGGACACATGCTCATGGACGTGCGGAACGAACTGCTGATCGACGGGGAATGGCGGAAGCCGGCGTCGCCGGTGCGGATCCCCGTCATCTCGCCCTCCACCGACGAGGTCATCGGTGAGGCGCCCGATGCGAACGCCGACGACGTCGACGCGGCCGTGCGGGCCGCCCGCCGCTCGTTCGACGAGGGCGTGTGGCGGCACCTCCCGATGGCCGACCGGGTCGACGTGCTCGCACGCGCGATCGACCTCATCGAGCCGAGGCTGGACGAGATCGGGCGACTGGTCACCGCGGAAATGGGGCTGCCGAGCACCTTCGCCGCCATGCAGATCCCCGGCGCCCTCGGCGTCGGCAGGTTCTTCCTGGACGTCGCGCGCGGCAGCAGCCTGACCGAGCTCCGCACGACGATGCACGGACCGGCCGCCGTCATCAAGGAGCCGGTCGGCGTCGTCGCCTCGATCGCGCCGTGGAACGGCCCGTTCAACATGGCCGTCTCCAAGCTCTGGCCCGCCCTGGTCAGCGGCTGCAGCGTCGTCTACAAGCCCGCTCCGGAGACCCCGCTCGACGGGTTCTTCATCGCCGAGGCGCTGACCGAGGCCGGGGTCCCGGCCGGGGTCTTCAACTACATCACCGGGGACCGCGACGCGGGCCGCGCCCTCGTCGCACACCCGGGTGTGGACAAGGTCAGCTTCACCGGGTCGACGGCGGCCGGGCGCCAGATCGGCAGGGAGTGCGGTGGCAGCTTCAAGCGGCTGCAGCTCGAGCTCGGCGGCAAGTCCGCCGCGATCGTGCTCGACGACGCCGACCTCACCACCACGATGACCGGGCTCGCCACGGGGTCGTTCTTCAACACCGGCCAGGTCTGTGCCGCCTACAGCCGGGTCCTGGTCCCGGGCAACCGCTACGACGAGGTCGTCGGCGCCCTGGTCGCGACCGCCGAGTCGTTCGTGGTCGGTGACCCGTTCGACCCCGCCACCACGATGGGCCCACTGGTGTCGAAGCGGCAGCAGGAACGGGTGCTGGGCTACATCGAGACCGGCCGGGCCGAGGGGGCCACCGTGGCCACCGGCGGTGGCGTGCCGGCCGGCATGGACACGGGGGCCTACATCCAGCCCACCGTCTTCACCGGGGTCGAGAACGGGATGCGGATCGCCCAGGAGGAGATCTTCGGGCCGGTCGCGTCGGTCATCCGGTACGACACGCTCGACGAGGCGATCGCGATCGCGAACGACTCGGAGTACGGCCTGCACGGCGCCGTCTTCACCGCGGACCCGGAGCGGGCCGCGCACGTCGCGCGCCGGGTCCGGACGGGCACGTTCAGCGTCAACTCCTTCACCTACAACACCGAGGCGCCGTTCGGCGGGATGAAGTGCTCGGGGGTCGGTCGCGACACCGGTCCGGAGGCCATCGACTCCTACTACGAGCTGAAGGCCGTGAACCTCACCGAGGAGACGGCGCCGCTCTTCTCCTGACCCACCCGTCCACCACGACTCCTGGAGAACGATCGTGAGCGGTACCGTCGTCGATGCCCTGACCTGGTGGGCCCGCACCGTCCCGCACCATCCCGTCATCGACTTCGACGGCGACGTCGTCACCTACGCCGAGCTGGACTCGTGGTCGGACGGGGTCGCGACCGGGCTGCGCGAGCGCGGGATCGGGCGCGGTGACCGCGTCGGGATCGTGGGGGCGAACAGCCTCGAGTGGTGCGTGGCCGCCGTCGCCGCCTGGAAGACCGGTGCGGTGGCCTGCGGCTTCAACCAGCGGTTCCGGGCCGGTGAGCTGGCTGCACTCGTCTCCCTGTGCGAGCCGGCCGCGGTGTTCGGTGCCACCGAGCAGCTCGACGTGCTGCACGAGGTGCGCGACTCGGGCGCGGAGTTCACCGTGCTCGACCTCGGGGAGGTCGTCGGTGCGGCGCGTGGCGTCGCCCATCCGCCGGTGGGGGCCTTCGACGCCGACCCGGACGACCCCACGGCCATCGTGTTCACCAGCGGGACGACCGGCACCCCCAAGGGGGTGGTGTTCACCCACCGCACGATCGCCGGGGTCGTGCACGAGTGGTCGCTCGGCGAGCCGGTGGCACCGAACGACCTGCGCGTGCTGCTCGTCCTGCCGATGTTCACCGCGGCGGGGGTGATCTGGGGGCTCGCGCGCAGCGTCGTGCAGGGCGGCACGATGCACCTGCAGCCGCGGTTCGACCCGCCCCGGGCGCTGGAGGTCCTGCGCGACGCCCGGATCACCACCTTCACCGGCCCGCCGATCCTGTTCGAACAGGTGGCCGGGGTCGCCGGTTTCGCCGACACCCGCCTGGACCACCTCACGACGGCCTGGGTCGGTGGTGCGCGGGTCCCGGTCCCGCTGCTGGAGCGGTGGCGTCCCCGGGGTGTGGCGCTGCGCCAGATCTACGGTCAGACCGAGATCGGCGGAACGGCCACGGCCATGTCCGCCGAGGGGGCCGCACGGCACCCGGACCGGTGCGGCTGGGGCGGCCCCCTCACCCGGGTACGGGTCGTGGACCTGGAGGGGCGGGACTGCGCACCCGGTGAGGTCGGCGAGATCCTCCTGCGCGGTCCCGGGATGTTCCCCGGCTACTGGCGCAACGAGGAGGCGACCGAGCAGGCCCTGCGGGGCGGCTGGCTGCACACCGGAGACCTCGGCACGCTCGACGAGCAGGGGCTGCTCGCCTACGTGGACCGGATCGGCGAGATGATCAACTCCGGCGGCCTGAAGATCTCCCCGGCGGAGCTCGAGACGGTCATCGCCCAGGTGCCGGGGGTCGGGGAGGTCGCGGTCGTGCCCGTGCCCGACGCGAAGTTCGGCGAGACGCCGGCGGCGGTCGTGTGCGCCGACGGCGAGCTCGACCCGGCCGGTCTGGTGGCGTTCTGCAACGAGCGGCTGGCCGACTACAAGGTGCCCCGGTACGTGATCGCGCACGACGGCCCGTTGCCGCGCATGGCCAGCGGCAAGATCGCCAAGCGGGACCTGCGGGCGGCCTACGCCGACGCGCCCGCGCGGTTTCCCCGGGTGCGCTGAACGACCCGTGTCGCGACAGGTGTCGAGTCGTTACAGATGACGTAATCTGTCTCATCGATACCGAGCTGGGTGCCGCGGGCAGCCGGCCGAGGACACGGACTCGAAGGAGAGCCATGAGCGCGACGACCGAGCGGGACCCCCGGTCCACCGCCCACGCGGGTGCCGAGCGCGAGGTGCGGTGCCCGGCCGACGGCCGGGTCGTCGGCACCGTCTCGTGGCAGGGCGCCGACGACGTCGTCGCCGTGGCCCGGGACCTGCGTGCGGCGCAGCCCGCGTGGGAGGCACTCGGGCCGCGGGAGCGCAGCCGGCACCTGCGGCGCTGGCTGGACTGGCTGCTCGACAACGAGCGGCGGGTGATCGGCCTCGTCCAGGCCGAGACCGGCAAGTCGTGGTCCGACAGCGCGGTCGAGATGCAGGTGGCCGTCGACGTCATCAACTACTTCACCGGCAACGCGGAGAGGTTCCTGGCCGACCGCAGGGTCGCCCCGGCGGGTCTCCCCAACAAGGTCCGCCGGCTGCGGGTCCGCCACCGCCCCTACCAGCTCGTCGGGCTCATCACGCCGTGGAACGGCCCGCTCGCCGGGCCCATGATGGACGTGGTGGGCGCCCTGGTCGCCGGCGCCGCGGTGCTGAGCAAGCCCTCCGAGGTCACCCCGCTCACCTGGGCCGCCGCGGTCGAGGGGTGGAACGAGATCGGCGGGCCCCCGGTCCTGGCGTGCGTCATCGGCGACGGCACCGTGGGAGCCGCGGTCGTCGAGCAGGTGGACATGGTCATGTTCACCGGGTCCGTGGCCACCGGGCGGCGGATCGCGGCCCGGGCGGGCGAGCGGCTCATCCCGTGCAGCCTGGAGCTGGGCGGGAAGGACCCGATGATCGTGCTCGCCGACGCCGACCTCGAACGTGCCGCGGGCGGTGCGGTGTGGGGCGCGATGATGAACGGTGGCCAGGCCTGCATCTCGGTCGAGCGGGTCTACGTCGAGGCTCCTGTCCACGACGAGTTCGTCGCGAAGGTCGTCGAGAAGGTCCGCGCGATCCGCCAGGGCATGGACGCCCCCGGGGCCTTCGCCACCGAGATCGGCTCGATGGTGACCCCCGCCCAGCTGGAGGTCGTCGAGCGGCACGTCGCCGACGCCGTCGCCAAGGGCGCGCGGGTGCTCGTCGGTGGGCGGCGCGGAGCGGGGGAGGGCAGCTACTTCGAACCGACCGTGCTGGTCGACGTGGACCACTCGATGGACTGCATGCGCGAGGAGACCTTCGGCCCGACCCTGCCGATCATGAAGGTCGCCGACGAGCACGAGGCGCTGCGGATGGCCAACGACTCCGACTTCGGGCTGTCGTCCAGCCTGTGGACCCGGGACCGGCGCCGGGCGGACCGGCTCTCCCGGCTCATCGAGGCCGGGTCGGTCTCGATCAACAACGCACTCGTCGCCGTGTTCCAGATGCCGGTCCCGATGGGCGGCTGGAAGCAGTCCGGGCTCGGCACCCGCTTCGGCGGCGCCGAGGGCGTCCTGAAGTACTGCCGGCGCCAGTCGGTCGTCTCGGAACGCATCGAGCTCACGGCCGAGCTCAACTGGTTCCCGGTCGTGCCGGCCCGTTCGGAGCTGATGGGCAGGATCGTGCGGTTCCTCGGGGCCCACGACTGGAAGCGCCGCCTGGGGCGGTGAACCCGTGCTGCCGGGTGGTCGCGCGGCGACCACCCGGCAGCACGGAGGCCGCGGACCGTGCACGGGACCGGCCCGACGACAGGGGGGACCCTTCATGTCTCATGCTGGAACGGCGGCGACGCCGGTCGACCCGACCGGCCACCGTCCTCGGATTTGTCCGCTCTGCGAGGCGACCTGTGGCCTGCTCGTCGAGTTCGACGGCCGGCTCGCGCGCTCGGTCCGGCCGAACCCGCACGACCGGTTCAGCCACGGGTACGCCTGTGCCAAGGGGCTGGGGCTCGCCCGCCTCGACGGTGATCCGGACCGGCTGACCGTCCCCCTGGTCCGGCGCGACGGCCGGCTGCGGGAGACGAGCTGGGAGGAGGCCTTCGCCGAGATCGGGCGGCGGCTGCCGCCACTGGTCGCGGAGGACCCGCAGTCGGTGGCCGTCTACACCGGCAACCCCGCGGCCCACCACCTGGACCACACCCTGTACCTGCCCGCGTTGCTCGGCGCCATCGGCTCCCGCAACCTGTTCTCGCCGGCCAGCATGGACACGTGGCCGAAGAACCTGGTGACGGCGCTGCTGTACGGCACCGGGATCGGGATGTCGCTCCCCGACATCGACCGCACCGACCATCTGCTGCTTCTGGGCAGCAACCCGGTTGTCTCCAACGGCAGCACCGTCTGCGCCCCCGGGTTCGCCCGGCGGCTGGACGACCTGCGCGGGCGCGGCGGCACCCTGACCGTGGTCGACCCCGCACGGACCCGTACCGCCGAGATGGCCGACCGGCACCTGGCGATCCGGCCGGGCACCGATGCGCACCTGCTCATGGCGTTGCTGTCGGTCATCGACGCGCGGGGACTGGCCGACCCCGGCCCGGCCGGGGCCCACGTCGACGGCCTCGACGAGGTCCTGGCCCTCGCCCGCCCGTTCACCCCCGAGCGGGTGGCGCCGGTGTGCGGCGTCGGGGCGCGGGAGATCGAGGACCTCGCGATCGGGTTCGCGACGGCACCCGCGGCGGTGGCGCACTCCCGGATCGGCACCTGCACACAGGAGTACGGGTCCCTGGCCAACTGGCTGGTGGAGGTCCTGAACATCGCCACCGGCCGGCTCGACGTGCCCGGCGGGGCCATGTTCGCGACACCGCCGGCCGGTGGCCCGACGACCTGGCCGGGTGGTCCCGCCCGGCCGCAGTCCGGCCGCTGGCGGTCACGGGTCCGCGGGCTCCCCGAGATGCTCGGCGAGCTGTCCGTCGCCTGCCTGGCCGAGGAGATCCTCACTCCCGGCCCCGGGCAGGTCCGGGCGCTCATCACGATCGCCGGGAACCCCGCACGCAGCGTCCCCCGGAGTGCGGAGGTGGAGCGGGCGCTGCGCGAGGTCGGGTTCCTGCTCTGCCTCGACACCTACCTGAACGAGACGACCCGGCACGCCGACGTCGTCCTGCCGGCGCCGCACATGTTCGCGCACGGTCACATGGACCTGACCCTCAACCACTTCCAGATCCGCACCGTGGCGCGCTACAGCCCGCCGGCGCTGGACCCGGCCCCCGGGGAGATGCCCGAGTGGCACCAGGTGCTGAGGATCGCCGCGATCGTGCGTGGCACGCCGGACCTCGCGATCGAGACCATGGACGACGAGATCGCGGCCCAGGCCGCCCGGCGGGCCGGACGGCTGTGCGGCATCGGGGCCGAGGACGTGCTCGCGGCGGTGGCCCCGCGCCGCGGACCGGAGCGGCTGGTCGACATGCGGGTGCGCAGCGGGCCCTTCGGGGACCGGTTCGGAGCCGAGGCCGACGGGCTCACCCTCGCGCGCCTGGAGACCACACCGGACGGCGTCGACCTCGGGCCGCTCGAGCCACGGTTGCCGGACGTGCTGCGGACCCCGGGCTCGCGGGTCGACGTCGCCCCCGCGGTGCTCACCGGCGACGTGCCCCGGCTGTGGCAGAGCCTCCGCACCGTCCCCGCCACCGAGCTCCGCCTGATCAACCGACGGCAGCACCGCGGCATGAACTCGTGGCTGCACAACGCCCTGCCCCATCGCGACGACGGGCCCGGTGGCCTGATGATGCACCCGGCCGACGCGTCCCGCCTCGGCCTCGTGCACGGCGAACCGGTGCAGGTCGGGACCGGGTCCGGCACCGTCGTGGCCGAGCTGCGCGTGAGCGGGGACATCCGGCCGGGCGTGGTGAGCCTGCCGCACGGGTGGGGCCACACCGGCGAGGGGCTGCGGATGACCCGGGCGGCCGCGGCCCCCGGCGCGAACGTCAACCGGCTCGTCGACGACCGGCAGCTCGAACCGCTCACCGGGACGCCCGTCTTCAACGGCGTGCCCGTCACCGTGCGGTCCGCCGGGATCGCCGCCCCGGAGGGCGACCGATGACCCACGTGATCACCCGGACCTGCTGCAACGACGCGGCGTGCGTGGAGGTGTGCCCGGTCGACTGCATCCGGCCCCGTCCCGGCGACCCGGGGTTCAGCACGGCCGAGAACCTCTACATCGACCCGTCCTCGTGCATCGACTGCGGCGCGTGCGCGGAGGTCTGCCCGGTCGGCGCGATCGTCACCGACCGGGTGCTCGACGACGCGGGCCGGGCCGGCATGGCCCTGGCCGAGTCGTGGTTCGCTCAGGTGCACCCGCCCCGCCTGCCCGGTCGTGTGCCGGCCCGGACGACGCCCCGGCCGGCGGGCGGACTGCGCGTCGCCGTCGTCGGCACCGGCCCGTCCGGCTACTACGCGGCCCAGGAACTGCTGGAGCGCACGGCGGGCGAGGTGCAGGTGTCGATGTTCGACCGGCTGCCGGTCCCCGGCGGGCTCGTCCGCTACGGGGTCGCGCCGGACCACGGCGCCACCAGGACCTTCGGCGACGGGATGGAGCGCCTGCTGCGCCGTCCACAGGTCCGGCTCCACCTGAACGTCGAGGTGGGGCCGCACGTCTCCGCGGCGGAGCTGCTCGACCGGCACCACGCGGTGGTGCACGCGGTCGGTGCGGCGGGGGAGCGGCGCCTCGGCATCCCCGGCGAGGACCTGCCCGGGAGCCACTCGGCCCGCGACCTCGTCCACTGGTACAACGGCCATCCCGATCACGCCGGGTGGGCCCCGTCGCTGGACACGACGCGTGCGGTCGTGATCGGCAACGGCAACGTCGCGCTCGACCTCGCCCGCATGCTCGTGACCGACCCCGAGGAGCTCGCGACCACCGACATCGCGCCCCCCGCTCTGCACGCCCTGCGCCGCAGCCGGATCCGGGAGGTGCAGGTGGTGGGACGACGGGACCCGGCGCGGGGTGCGTTCAGCACCCCGGAGCTGCTGGGCCTGGACCGCATCGGTGGTGTGCAGGTCCTCGTCGCGGACTCCGAGGCGGTGTCCGGGCCCGCGCCGGAGTTCGCCGCACGGACGAAGGCCAAGGTCGTCGCCCGGTTCGCCGGGCGGGTCGCGGACCCCGCACGCCGCCGCATCGTGCTGCGGTTCGGGCGCACCCCGCGCGAGATCCTGGGCGGGGACGGGGTGCGCGCGGTCCGGTTCGGCACCGCGGACGGCGGGACGGAGGACGTGGAGTGCGGCCTGGTGCTGCGGGCCACCGGGTTCCGCGGCGTCCCGGTGGCGGGTCTGCCCTTCGACGACGAGCGGTCCGCCGTCCCCCACGAGGCGGGCCGGGTCCTGGCCGGCCCCGTGGGCCCGGTGGTGGCGGGCCACTACGTGACGGGCTGGATCAAGCGCGGCCCGTCCGGGGTGATCGGCACCAACCGGACGTGCGCCGCCGAGACCGTCGGCTCGCTGCTCGCCGACCACGCGGCGGGCGGGCTCGTCGATCCCGCGCCGACCGCGGCCGAGGACCTCGACCGGCTGCTCGCGGCCCGCAGGCCGGAGCGGATCGGCCTCGCCGGGTGGCGGGCGATCGACCGCGCCGAGCGGCTCGGCGGGCGCGGGGCCGGCGCCCCGCGCCGCAGGATCGTCACGGTGGAGGGCCTGCTCGCCGCGGCCCGTGCGGAGCCCGGTCACCGGTGACCCGGTCCGTCCGGTGTGGACGGTCCGGGTCGTGCCCCGGTGGTCCCGCGGCGGGTGGCGCCGGGGGCCGTCGCTAGGGCCGCTCCGGCCCGGCCGCGCGGCCGTCGGCGTCCTCCGCGACGTGGCGCAGGAACGCGAGCAGGTTCCCGGTGAAGACGTCGTTGTCGTCGCCCGCGACCATGTGCCCGGTGCCCTCGACCTCGAGGTACCAGGCCGACGGCACCAGCTCCAGGAACTCGCGGGCGCCGTCCCGGCTGACCACGTCGGACCCCGTCCCGCGCACCAGCATCGTCGGCACCCGCAGGCTGCGTGCGGCGTCCACGGCCCTGCGCTCGTTGAGGTCCAGGGTCTCCGGGGCAGTCTGCCGTTCGGCCACCATCCGGGGATCCCAGTGCCAGTACCAGCGGCCGTCCCGGCGGCGCAGGTTCTTCCGCAGACCGGCGGGGTCGCGCGGCCGGGGACGGTGCGGGTTGTAGGCGGCGACGGCGTCGGCCACGGCCTCGAGCGAGGCGAACCCGTCGTGTCCGGCCCGCATGAACCGGGCCACCGCGGAGGTGCCGGTCCGCTCGGTCCGCGGCGTCACGTCCACCAGGACGAGCCCGCGCGCCAGCCCGGGGTCCTCGCCGAGGGCGAGCAGGGACGTCATCCCGCCCAGTGAGGCACCGACCAGGACCGGTGGCTCGCCGAGCCGTTCGACGGCGGCACGCAGGTCGCGGACGTGGGCGTCGAGCAGATAGTCGCCGTCCGGTGCCCACCCGCTCTCGCCGTGTCCACGCAGGTCCAGCGACAGCACCGCCCAGCCCGTCCCGGTCAGCCGACGCGCCGTCCGCCGCCAGGAGTGCCGGGTCTGGCCGCCGCCGTGCAGGAGCAGCGCGGCGCCGCGCCGGTCCCGGCCGCTCGGTGCCCGGAGGTCGCCGACCAGCACGATGCCGTCGCTCTCGATACGGACCACGGTGTCGTCCGGCTCGTTGCGGACGTCGGTGGAGGCGCTCACCGGGTGCCTCCCGCGGTCGCCGAGGGCCATTCGGGTACCAGGTGCATCCGGTCGTCGACCCGGTCCGGGAAGCGGGCGGGCCGCTTCTCGAGGAACGACGAGACGCCCTCGGCGACGTCACCACCGCGGCCCAGCTCGTCGATCACCAGGGTCTCCAGCCGGTGCGCCTCCCACGGGTCCGCGGCCCCGAGCATGCCCCAGAGCAGCCTGCGGGACAGCCCGACCGAGGCGGCTGAGGTGTTGTCGGCGATCTCGGCCGCCAGCGCGAGCGCCACGTCGAGGAGCTCCGCCCCGGGCACGACGCAGGAGACCAGGCCACCCGCGAGTGCCTCGTCGGCGCCGAACACACGCCCGGTGCTCACCCACTCCATCGCACGGGAGATGCCGACGATGCGCGGCAGGAACCAGGTCGACGCGGCTTCCGGGACGAGGCCGCGACGGGCGAACACGAAGCCGAAGCGCGCGCTGTCGGACGCGATCCGCACGTCGGACGGGAGGGTCATGGTGGCCCCGACCCCGACGGCGGCCCCGTTGACGGCGCTGATGACCGGTTTGCGCGAGGCGGCGATCCGCAGCGCGACGACGCCCCCCAGATCCCGGGCCACACCGTCGATCGTGCCGTGTCCGGTGGCCGCGTCCGGCGGGCCGAAGGCGAAGGTGTCGGTGCCCCGTCCCAGGTCGGCCCCGGCGCAGAACCCGCGCCCGGCCCCGGTGAGCACCACGACGCGGACGGCGTCGTCGGCGTCGGCCCGGTCGAGGGCACCGACCAGCTCGGCGGCCATCGTGGAGGTGAACGCGTTCATCCGGTCCGGCCGGTCGAGCGTGATCACCGCCGTGGCGTCACTCCGGTCGTACCGGATCTGCGTGGTGTGCGCGGTGTCGGTCGTCGTCATGGCCTTCCTCCGGCTGTCGTGGCCCGTGCCGGGCGAGTCGAACGGTTACGACGGTGTCGGTGGCCCGAGCCAAACCATAAGGCTGTAGGTTTTCTACCGCGCGGCACGGCGGTCCGGTAGGGGCGGTGCCGCTCAACATGGTGAGACATATGACGTTGAGTGTCGCAGAGACCGGCAGATAGCGTCCGGCACTCCGGACGCGATGCGGCGCCCCCGGGGCGCGGAAGGAGACGCGGTTCGTGACGAACGATCTCGCCGGGACCGTCGAGCGGAGCTCGTTCTTCGTCGGCGGTCGGTGGCGCCCGCCGGCGGGGACCGAGCGCGTGGACGTGTTCGAGGCCGCCACCGGCTCCCCGTTCGGCGTCGCCGCCCTGGCCGGCACCGCCGACGTCGACGCCGCCGTGGCCGCCGCGTCCGACGCGCTGCACGGCCCCTGGGGCCGTGCGACCGGCGCCGAGCGGGCCGCGACGATGCGTCGGCTCGGAGTCGCGCTGACGGCCCGCGGCAAGGACACCGCCGCGCTCGTCAGCCGGGAGAACGGGATGCCCCGGTCGCTGTCGATCGGCGCGAACGGGTTCGCCCCGCCGATGATGCTCGACTACTACGCGGGCCTGGCCGAGCAGCTCGACGTCGACGACCTCCGCTCGGGGACGCTGGCCCGGGTCCGTGTGCGGCGCGGGCCGGTCGGTGTCGTCGCCGCGGTCACCCCCTGGAACTACCCGCAGGCGCTCGCGGCCATGAAGATCGCCCCGGCGCTGGCCGCGGGCTGCACCGTCGTGCTCAAGCCGGCACCCGAGACCGCGCTCGACGCCTACGTGTGGGCCGAGGCGGCCCTCGAGGCCGGCCTGCCCGACGGCGTGCTGAACATCGTGCCGGGTGGCCGCGAGGCGGGGGCGCACCTGGTCGCGCACCCCGGCGTCGACAAGGTCGCCTTCACCGGGTCCACGGCCGCGGGCCGGGCGATCGGCGAGGTCTGCGGACGGCTACTGCGGCCGGTCACGCTGGAGCTCGGCGGCAAGTCCGCGGCGCTGCTGGCCGAGGACGCCGACCTGGACGCGTTCCTGGCCGCGTTGCCCGAGGTGTCGCTGGCCAACAACGGCCAGACCTGTCACGCGTGCACCCGCATCCTCGCCCCCCGCCACCGCTACCGGGAGATCGTCGACGCGATCACCGACACCGTGCGCTCCCTGCCGGTGGGCGACCCGCTGGACCGCGACACCCGGATCGGGCCGCTGGTCAGCGGCGCGCAGCGCGACCGGGTGCTCGGGCTCGTGGCGGCCGGCCGCGCCGCCGGTGCCCGCGCCACCACCGGTGGTGGTGTCCCGGAGGGCCGCGAGCGGGGCTGGTTCGTCGAGCCGACGGTGTTCGCGGACCTCGACAACGACGCCGCGATCGCCCGGGAGGAGATCTTCGGCCCCGTGCTGTGCGTCCTGCCCTACGACGGCGAGGACGACGCGGTCCGGATCGCCAACGACTCCGAGTACGGCCTCGGCGGCACCGTCTGGACCACCGACCCGGGACGGGGACAGGCGCTCGCGGACCGGATCCGGTCCGGCACGGTCGGCGTCAACCACTACGCGCTCGACGTGCTCGGGCCCTTCGGCGGGATCAAGGCGAGCGGTCTCGGCCGGGAGCTGGGCCCCGAGGGACTGTCGCCCTACGTCGCCCTCAAGTCCGTCTACCTCACCCCGGAGAGCCGATGACCGCCACCGAGAACGTCGAGCAGGCCGCGGCACTCTACGAGCGTCGCGGGCACATCGGCCTGATCACCCTCAACCGTCCGCGTGCGATGAACGCGGTCAACGCCGACCTGTCGGCCGCCGCGGGCGACGCGCTCGCGGCCGCCGCCGTCGACGACGAGGTGCGGGCGATCGTGATCACCGGGGCCGGCCGCGGCTTCTGCGCCGGTGCCGACCTCAAGGAGGTCGCGCGCGGACGGAGGATCGACGACCGCGACCACCCGGAACGCGGTTTCGCCGGCCTCGTCCGGCAGTGGGTCGACAAGCCCACCATCGCCGCGGTGAACGGCTTCGCGCTGGGCGGGGGCACCGAGATCGTCCTGGCCTGCGACCTCGCGGTCATCGACGAGACCGCGTCGCTGGGGCTCCCGGAGGTCACCCGCGGTCTCGTCGCGGCCGCCGGCGGGGTCATCCGGCTCGCCCGGCAGATCCCGCAGAAAGTCGCGCTCGAGGCCGTGCTCACCGGGGAGCCGATCAGCGCCGCACGCGCCCACGAGCTCGGTCTGGTGAACCGGGTCGCGCCCGCGGGCACCGCGCTGGAGGTGGCGCTGGCGACGGCCGGGGTCGTCGCCGGCAACGCGCCGCTGTCGGTGCGGCACAGCAAGCGCGTCGTGCACCGGTCGCGCGACGCCGGCTCGGACTGGGACGACGCGGCCTGGGCGCTCAGCGACGAGGCGATGACGACGGTCTTCGGCAGCCGGGACGCCCGTGAGGGGCCGACCGCGTTCGCCGAGAAGCGCGCCCCCCGCTGGGAGGGGCGCTGATGACGGGCGCCGCGATCGCCGGTCTCGGTCTGACCGAGATGGGCAGGGTCTACGGCCGCTCCTCCACCTCGCTCGCCGCCGAGGCGGTGCGCACCGCGGTCGCGGACGCCGGCCTCGGACTCGCCGACCTCGACGGACTGCTGGTCAGCTCCGGGATCAAGCAGGACGTGGGTGTGGGGCTCGCCGCCGTGCTCGGCCTGCACGAGCTGTCGGTGCTGAACCAGGTGAACGCGTTCGGTGCCACGGCGGGCGTCATGGTGGCGCAGGCGGCCCAGGCGATCGCGGCCGGTGCGGCCACGACGGTGGCGTGCGTGTTCGCGGACAGCCCGCTCCGGCCGAAGGAGTCGGCCGGGTCGAGCTACGGCAACCCGGGCCGGCGGTCCGGCGGCGGCGCGGCCGTGCGCGGACTCGCGGGGTGGTCGGTGGCCTCGGGTGCGACCAACCCCACCATCCTCTACGCGATGTGCGCCCAGCGGCACATGTCGCGCTACGGCACCACCTCCGAGCAGCTCGGCGAGATCGCGGTCGCGCAGCGGGCGTGGGCACGGCACAACCCGCTGGCGCAGATGCGTGACCCGATCACTCTCGACGACCACCGGGACTCGCGGTGGATCGCCGAGCCGCTGCACCTGCTCGACTGCTGCCTGGTCAGCAACGGCGCCGTCGCGGTCGTGGTCACTTCGGCCGACCGTGCGGCCGACCTGGCCCGGCCCCCGGTGCACCTGTGGGGTCACGGCCAGGCGCACGCACCCCGCCGGATGCAGGCGGGATCGGAGTGGGGCCTGGTCACCCCGGCCGCCCGGTCGGGGCCGCAGGCGATGGCCATGGCGGGGATCGGCGTCGACGACGTCGACGTCGCCGAGATCTACGACTGCTACACCTTCACCGTGCTGGTGACCCTGGAGGACTACGGGTTCTGCGCCAAGGGCGAGGGCGGCGGTTTCGTCTCGGGCGGCCGGCTGGCACCGGGCGGGTCGCTGGCCTGCAACACCGGAGGCGGCCAGCTGTCGTCGTACTACATGTGGGGTTTCACCCCGTTGTCGGAGGCGGTCGTCCAGGCCCGCGGAGCCGGCGGCGCGCGACAGGCACCACGCAACGACGTCGTCCTCGTCAGCGGGAACGGCGGCATCCTCGAGCACCACTCCACGCTGGTGCTCAGCCCGCACCGCCGGGACAGCGGTCCGGCACGGACCCACGGTGGGAGGAGCCCGCGATGACGAGGTTCCCGAAGGTCGAGCGCGACCCGGCGACCGCAGCCTTCTACGACGCCGCCGCGCGGGGGGAGCTGCTCGTGCAGCGGGGGCCGTCCGGCACCGTCCTGCCCCCGGAGGCGCGCACCGACCCCTCGGACGGTTCGGCCGATCTCACCGGGACCGGGGTCTCCGGGGACGCCACGCTGGTGAGCTGGGCCGTCGTCCACCGGGCCCCGCTCCCCGTGCTCGCGGAAGCGGTCCCGTACGTGAGCGCGGTCGTCGAGCTCACGGAGGGCCCGTGGCTGGTCGTCCGGCTGGTCGGGGACACCGGCGCGCTGCGGGTCGGGGACGCGCTGCGGGCACGCTTCGTGGTGTCGGGCGGACCCGACGACCCGGGGGAGACGTTGCCGGTGTTCGAGAAGGTCGGTCCGGGCCGCTAGGCTCGTCGCGAGGTGGAACGATCCGGGAGGTCACGGGTGGCACGGGGACGAGGTCCGTTCGCGGGTGGGCCGGAGCAGGCCAGGACCCGCCTGGTGGCCGCGGCCGAGGAGTGCTTCCTCGACTACGGCGTCCGCCGGACCACGATGGACGACGTCGCCCGCCGGGCCGGGGTGTCGCGCCCGACGGTCTACCGCTACTTCTCCGACCGGGACGCGCTGATCGTCGAGGTGGTCACCCGCCGGGCC
The DNA here is from genome assembly GCF_020496245.1 of Pseudonocardia sp. ICBG601. Taxonomy (NCBI): domain Bacteria; kingdom Bacillati; phylum Actinomycetota; class Actinomycetes; order Pseudonocardiales; family Pseudonocardiaceae; genus Pseudonocardia; species Pseudonocardia sp. ICBG601. The sequence continues at coordinate 34,091 of NZ_JAHLJA010000149.1, forward strand.
CGGAGCTTCGGTGTCCGCGCCCGCGAGTACATCTCCGGCCGTCCCGACTTCCCGGCGAAGATCGTCGACGGGCTGGGCTACCTGGTCCGCGGCGGCAGGCGGGACCCGATCCTGCGCGCCCTGCTCCAGCCGGACAACCTCAGCGCGACCAGCGGCATCCTGACCGCGGGGAAGGTCGCCGAGCAGCTGACCCTCGAGGTCTGGGAGCCCATCCTGGTGGCCGCCCAGGAGGCGGGCGAGATGCGGGCGGACATCGACCCGCGCGAGCTCTGCGGGGTCATGGCCGACCTGGAGTTCATGATGATCGGCCGCGAGGACCTCTTCGCGCCGGGCGGGCCGGGGGTACGGGAGCTCGTGGGCGACTTCCTGCTGCCCTCCCTCGTGGCCTGAGGCGCCCGCGGTCAGCCGGCTACGGGCACCTCGGCGCGGATCCCGGCCCGGTGGAGGGCGGGCGCGACGTAGGTGCGCAGCAGCGCACGCCGATCGTCGTCGGTGACCGACGGCCGGCTCAGCCGGCTGAGCAGCACGAGCTCGATGAAGGTGAGCCAGGTGCAGAAGTCGGCGACGTCGAGCTCGGCGCGGACCTCGCCGTCCTCCTGCGCCTGTCGCAGGATCGGGGCCCACAGCTCGGTGGTGAGGGTGACCGGGAGCCGGGCGGCGTCCGGGTGGTCCTGCATCCCGTCCATGAACTCCAGGCTCACCAGCTGCTGCACCAGGGGGTCGCGGCTACCCGCGTCGACCAGGAAGAGCATGCCGTCGACGAGCTTGTCGTCGATCCGGCCGCGGGTGTCGATGAACCGCCGGGCCCGGTCGAGCAGATCGCGCGCCCGTGAAAGCAGCACCCCGAGGACGAGGTCGTCGCGGTTGGCGTAGTGCCGGTAGACGGTCGGACGGGAGACCCCTGCCTCCCGGGCGATGTCGTCCATCGTCGCCTTGGTGATGCCGAGCCGCAGGTAGCACGCCTCCGCCGCGAGCAGGATCGCCGTCGCGGGGTCGGAGACCCGGTTGCGGGGCGCCTGACGTCGGCCACCGCTCGGGGTTCTCGACATGTCACCTCATTCTCCTGCGATCGGTCGTCAGGATACACCGGCGACCGGGACCGGCCGGGGAACGTCGGGCCGCGCGCGGCGTCCGGTGGTCCGTCCGGTCCCGTGCCGGGTCCGCCGTCCTCCGGATCGATCGTGACACGCGAGACGAAGAACGGGAATTGTCGCCCGTAGTGACAGCGACCACCGACAGCGCGCGACAGCTAACCTACGATGTGTAGGTAAGGAGTGATCGGGCCGCGACGAGGCGGCGACGACCGAAGGGATGCAGGGCGTGAGCGGTACGACCACCCAGCACGACATCCTCCCGCTGGCCGGGATGCGCGTCATCGACCTGGCGGAGGGGGCGGGGGAGGGCTGCGGCCGGTTCCTGGCCGACCTGGGCGCCGACGTCCTGCGGATCGAGCGGCCGGGCGGGTCGCCCGGCCGCGCCGACCCCATCGGCTTCGGTCTGGGCAACGCCAACAAGCGGAGTGCGGTGCTGGACCTCGACGGGGCCGACGGGGCCGGGCGGTTGCTCGCCGCGGTGGCGGGTGCCGACCTGCTGATCGAGTCGTTCCGGACGGCGGAGGCGCAGGCCCGCGGACTGACCCCGG